>NZ_JBDPLX010000054.1:0-668 GCF_039871815.1 Micromonospora sp. B9E7 | reverse complement strand
GGGTAAGCGTGCGGGTTTCGCTATGGCATCGCGACCCAGATAGGGGCTGGCAGTTGAGATTCCACCAAATCACCCCGGTGCGCTGAAAAGTTGCTCGGGTCATGAATCACGATGACCTCGATCGGTACTTAGCATCGGCCTAGGCTGCTTCAATCACTGACGTCCTCGATGCCGGCTACCGATAGAGTTAACCTCATGTGTGCCAACGTTCTTGCCGCCGTCGCGTGGCCTTACGCTAATGGGCCTCGACATATCGGCCATGTTTCCGGATTCGGTGTCCCCTCTGACGTGTTTGCCCGGTACATGCGAATGTCGGGTCACCGAGTCCTCATGGTTTCCGGCTCGGATTGTCATGGCACCGCTATTTCAGTCAAGGCTGATCAGGAGGGCGTGACGGCTCAAGAGTGCGCTGAGAAGTATCACCGCATCATCGCGGCAGGCTTGCAGGGGCTCGGGTTGTCCTACGATCTGTACACGTCGACGCTGACCGACAACCACGCTGACGTCACCCAGGAGATCTTTACTCGCCTCCACGAAAACGGCTACGTCGTCAAGAGGTCCGAGATGGGGGCGTTCGAGCCATCGACCGGACGTACCCTTCCGGACCGTTACATTGAGGGCACCTGTCCGGTGTGTGGATACGACGATGCCCGCGGTGACCAGTGCGA
>NZ_JBDPLX010000053.1:0-1005 GCF_039871815.1 Micromonospora sp. B9E7 | reverse complement strand
TCCGGGTGGTGTGGGTTCGCCGGATGAGTTGTGGGATTTTGTGGTTTCTGGTGGGGATGGGGTGGTGGAGTTTCCGTCGGATCGGGGTTGGGATTTGGCGGGGTTGGTGGGTGATGGGGAGTCGTTCGGGACGTCGTATGTGTCTGCTGGTGGGTTTTTGGAGGGTGTTGCGGGTTTTGATGCGTCGTTTTTCGGGGTGTCGCCTCGGGAGGCGTTGGCGATGGATCCGCAGCAGCGGTTGTTGTTGGAGGTGTCGTGGGAGGCGTTGGAGTCGGCGGGGGTTGATCCGCTGGGGTTGCGGGGTTCTCCGGTTGGTGTGTTCACGGGGACTAATGGTCAGGATTATTCGACGTTGTTGTTGGCGGTGCCGCGGGAGGCTGATGGTTTCCTGGGGACTGGTAATGCGGCGAGTGTGTTGTCGGGTCGGGTTTCGTATGTGTTGGGTGTGGAGGGTCCGGCGGTCACTGTTGATACGGCGTGTTCGTCGTCGTTGGTGGCGTTGCATTTGGCGGTGCAGGCGTTGCGTGCGGGTGAGTGTGGTTTGGCGTTGGCTGGTGGTGTGACGGTGATGTCGACGCCGGGGACGTTTATTGAGTTTTCGCGGCAGCGTGGGTTGGCCGGTGATGGTCGGTGTAAGGCGTTCGCGGCGGGGGCGGATGGCACGGCGTGGGGTGAGGGTGTTGGTGTTCTGGTGGTGGAGCGCCTGTCGGATGCGGTGCGGAATGGGCATCGGGTCCTCGCGGTGGTGCGGGGTAGTGCGGTCAATCAGGATGGTGCGTCGAATGGTTTGACGGCGCCGAATGGTCCGTCGCAGCAGCGGGTGATCCGCGCGGCGCTCGCGGCCGCTGATCTGTCGACCTCCGACGTCGACGTCGTCGAGGCGCATGGGACGGGCACCCGGTTGGGTGATCCGATCGAGGCGCAGGCGTTGTTGGCCACGTATGGGCAGGACCGTCCCGGTGATGAGCCGTTGTGGTTGGGGTCGGTGAAGTCGAACATCGGCCA
>NZ_JBDPLX010000052.1:0-1189 GCF_039871815.1 Micromonospora sp. B9E7 | reverse complement strand
CTTGGGCTCAAGTGGTTGTTGCAACGGGGTGGATTCTCGTCAGGATGAGGGGTCATGCCGGGGCAGAGGTTGTCGTCCGCGGAGCGGGCGCAGATTGAGGTGTTGTTCGGTCAGGGATTGACGTTCCCGCAGATCGCGGAGGTGATCGGGCGGCATCGGTCGACGGTGTGGCGGGAGTTGTCGCGGAATCACTGCGGCACCGGGGGTCGGGTGCCGACGGGTCAGCGGCATCCGCATGGGCCTGACCCGGGTTATGTGGCCGGGGTGGGCTACCCGAAGGGGTGGGGTGGGGTGTATCGGTGGAAGTACTGTCACCGCAACGCTCAGACCAAGGCGGACGCGCGGGCGCGGCGTCCTCGTGAGGGCAAGTTGCGTCCGGGGCGGGGGCGGGCGTGGCCGCCGCTGTGGCAGATGGTCAAGGATCGTCTGACGCAGCGGCACTCGCCGCAGCAGATCGCCCGGTCGTTGCGGCGGGAGTTTCCTGAGCGACCGGAGATGTGGGTGTCACACGAGACGATCTACCAGGCGATCTACTTTCAGGCTCGGGGTGGGATGCGCCAGGAGTTGGCCCGGCAGGTCGCGTTGCGCTCTGGTCGGGCGTTACGCCGGCCGCAGTCGCGTCAGGCCAGCGCGGGCCGGGGAAGCCGACCGTGGGTGCGTGACTTCCACATCTCGACTCGCCCGGCCGAGGTCGAAGACCGGGCCGTGCCGGGGCACTGGGAAGGCGACCTGGTCATCGGCGCCCGAGGCTCCAGCGCGATCATCACCCTGGTCGAGCGTGCCACCCGATACGTGATGCTCGGCGCTTTGCCCGAATCGCGGGTCAGCGAACAGGTCATCGACACCCTCACCGCACTGATGAGCCGCCTACCGGCCGAGCTCCGCAAGACCCTGACCTGGGACCAGGGCATCGAAATGATCCAGCATCCCGTCTTCACCCTCGCCACCGACTGCAAGGTCTACTTCTGCGACCCCCACAGCCCATGGCAACGCGGCAGCAACGAAAACACCAACGGTCTCCTACGCCAGTACTTCCCCCGCTCCAGCACCGACTTCCGCACCTGGACCCAGGACGACCTCGACGCGGTCGCCCGCGAACTCAACGGACGACCACGCCAAACTCTCGACTGGCAGAATCCAGCCGAGGTACTCCACAAACACCTGGTTGCAACAGCCGCTTGAAACCGCC
>NZ_JBDPLX010000051.1:0-1388 GCF_039871815.1 Micromonospora sp. B9E7 | reverse complement strand
CTAGAACAGGTGTGCCAATTAGCGGGTTGCTGTGGGTTGTTCATAAGGGCGTTGCGCACAAAGAGTGCGGCGCGCCGTGGATCTTGACTCGTTCAGGAGGTTGCTGAGACCGGTCTGAACAAGGGGATCCACGTGCGCGCCGCTTCTGCGCTTAACCGTCTGCTGGGCTTTGAGGCAACGGTCGTCGAAGGTGTTCATTTCACGGATACCGCGATCGTGGTGCGAGTGCGGCTTCGCTCGCAGGTGTTGGTCTGTCCGTGCGGGCGGGTCAGTAAGGCCCGCTATGACCGTTCCCGCAGGCAGTGGCGTCACGTCGACTTCGGCCATCATCAGGTTCTGATCGAGGCTGAGATCCGTCGGGTCGATTGCCGAGGCTGTGGGCAGGTGCGCAGCGAGTGGATGCCGTGGGCGCGCCCTGGCGCCCGACACACCCGCGATTTCGAGAATATGGCCGCCTGGCTGGTCAAACGGATGTCCAAGAGCGGTGTGGCGATGTTGTTGCGGACCACCTGGGAGACGGTCGACGCGCTCGTACGCAGGCTCGTCGATGAACACCTCGACAGTGACCGGCTCGACAACCTCTACCGCATCGGCGTGGACGAGATCGCTTACCGCAAAGGTCGCAAGTTCCTCACCGTGGTCGCCGACCACGACACCGGCCGGGTGGTGTTCGTCGGCGAGGGCCGCAGCCAGCACGTACTCGGTGAATTCCTCAAATCCCTCGGCCCGGCCGGCCGCGCCCGACTGCAAGCGGTCAGCATGGACATGACCCCGATCTACCGCAAAGCCACCACTGCGCACGTCCCCCACGCCGCGATCTGCCTCGACCCGTTCCACGCCATCAAGTGGGCCGGCGAAGCCCTCGACGTGGCCTACAGCACCACCACTGAACTGGGAGTAAAGATCAGCGTGACTGGGTTGACGCCCGCCAAGACGTGGCAAAGGGTCCGAGGCGCCCTGCGCCAGCCCGCCGAGAAACACGACCCGACCCGCGCCGCGATCATCGAGCAACTCCGCCGCAAACACCCACGCCTGCACCGCGCCTGGCGCCTCAAGGAAGACCTTCGCCAGCTCTACCAGATCCCCGCCGCCGACGCCGACGATCACCTACGCCGCTGGATCAACAGAGCCCTACGCTGCGGAATCAACGCCTTCGTCGTCCTGGCCAAACGGCTACGCCGCCACCGCGCAGGCATCCTCAACGCCATCCACCTACACCTGTCGAACTCACTGCTCGAAGGCGTCAACGCCGGAATCCGCCTGATCCAACGCCGCGCCCACGGCTACGCCGACCTCGACAACCTCACCGAAATGATCCACCTCTGCCACGGCGGAGTCACTACCCCACTACCCACAGCAACCCGCTAATTGGCACAGGTGTACGACAA
>NZ_JBDPLX010000050.1:0-1406 GCF_039871815.1 Micromonospora sp. B9E7 | reverse complement strand
CATGGCACCCCTCTGTGTCAAGAGACGGCGAGGAGTGGTGTTCTAGGCTGGGGTTTGGCGGGTCCGGGAAGTGACTGTTCTGAAGTGTCGACCTTGGGGGTTGGGTCGGCCGCGCTGGATTGAAGAGTCGCCCCCACGTGTCCTCCCGGGCCCGTCTCGACCTTCTTGGCATCTTTGGTCATCTGCTTGTAGACGACGTCGGACAGGCGTCGTTTCAGGCAGCGCATGGCTTCCATTGGAGTTTTGCCGGCGGCGAGTTTGCGCCGGTAGTAAGCGCGGCCTTCGGTGTCGTGGCGCAGTTGAACGATGGCCATGATGTGCAGGGCTCGGTTGATGCGCCGGTTCCCGGCACGGGACAGCCGGTGGCGTCTTTGATCGCCGGAGGACGCATCAAGGGGTGCGGTGCCGTTCCAGGACGCGAAGTGCCCGCGGCTGGCGAATCGGCTGATGTCACCGATGTCGCCGATCAGGCGGGCGGCGCCGGAGGGGCCGATGCCGTTGAGGTCCTGCAGGCTGCTGCCGGTGGCGGCGACGAGTTCGGTGAGTTCTTTGTTCGCTGCCTTGATCTTCTTGTCGACCTGGGCGAGCTCGGTGATGAGTTCCGACGTGAGCCGCCGGCGGGTGGACCCGACAAGGTCGCGCGGCCGCACGGTGTTGAGCAGGGTTCGGGCCTGCGGGGCGGACAGGAACTGCTTGGCCCCGCCGGGCAGTAGTTCCAGCAGAAGTTTGTGGATGCGGTTGAGTAGATCGGTGCGGGCGTGGCCAAGACCGTCGCGGCGGTCGACGAGCAGCCGCAGCGCAACGGTGACGTCGTCGACGGCGACCTGCCGCAAACCCGTGGTGCGTAGGGCTGCGACGGCGACGCTGTGGGCGTCGACCGGGTCGGTCTTGCGGCCCTGACCGGTGTCGAACACGCGGACCCGCGCGGACAGTTTCGCCGGCACGTCCACCACGGTCTCGCCGTCGGCGACGAGGCGTTGAGCGATGTGCCGCCCGATCCCGCTACAGCCCTCCACCGCCCAGATCCGCTCCTTGTGCTGCCGGCCGAGCTTGAGCATGGCCTGGTAGCCGTCGCGGTCGGTGGTGAACCGGCCCCGGGCGAGGATCCTCTCGCGGTCGTTAATGATTTCAATGGTCGCGGACCGCTTGTGCGGATCCATACCGATGATGACCCGTCCCACGCTCGTCCTCCTCGATCAGACAAGGGCTGATGTCAGCGAGGAGGGCAGCGCTACTTCGAGCTGGGCAGACCCCTCTTGAGCCTCTCCGCGCCGCGGTGACCGGCAGGAGGCATGCCATGTGAGAGCCACACCAAATCGCGGTGGGCAGCCGATGAGAGAGCCACCCCGCCGGTCACCTCGACCAAGCCTGGCCGGGCTGCGGTCGTAGCACCAGTAGATAAGTAG